>JADJNZ010000003.1 GCA_016714015.1 Gemmatimonadota bacterium | reverse complement strand
ATCGTCGGTGCCCTGCACCTGCACGGGTTCCGCCTGCCCGAGACGCCACCGCCTGTTCTACCTCTCGACTGAGCATCTCGGACTTCTGGCGGCGGATCGACATCTACTGGAGGACTTCGTGCAGAAGGTGGTCTTTCCCCGTGTACTTCCCGTTGCGGAAGCGGGGGAGACCCTGGCGCTCGTGGTCGGTACCATCGTCGTGTTCTTCATCCGTGGGCGACGCACGCCTACCAGTGGTTCTGGCTCCGCGGCGAGGGGCTCTGGTCGGCGACCGACGCGCTCTTCTGGGCGATCCCTCGGCGTGCTGCTCATCGGCAACTCGCTCTGGGAGGCGAAGCGTGGGCGCAAGCGCGTGCTGCCGGGCACAAGCGCAGTCTGCGCGCACCCTGATCGACAGGGCGACGCGCCGCCGGCGTCTTCGCGCTCATCTGCACGCTCTGGACAATGTGGGGCGGCCCGACCTTCCGGTGACTGGATTGACCTGATGCGGGTGCCGAGCTTCACGCTGCGCGATGGTCTGGCGGTGGCGGCCGTGCTCGGCACGGTGTTCGCCGTCGCCGTCATCGCGGACCTGACCGGACGGTCGGGCGGCGACCAGGAGACGAGCGCAAAGGCCCCGGCCCCTGCGTTCGCCCCGCATGCGATGAAGACCATCGCCGCGCTCGCCGTGCTCGCGCTGACGGCCTCGCCGTACGCGACCCGGCCGTTCGGCACGCGCCCAGGAGATCGCGCGCGAGATGCGGTTCCCGGAGTTGAACAAGCGCGATGCGAAGGCATTG
Source organism: Gemmatimonadota bacterium (assembly GCA_016714015.1). Taxonomy (NCBI): domain Bacteria; kingdom Pseudomonadati; phylum Gemmatimonadota; species Gemmatimonadota bacterium. The sequence continues at coordinate 9,880 of JADJNZ010000003.1, read as the reverse complement.
CAGCGCGGCTACTACGAAGGACTTCAGGGCGTGACCGACCAGAACCCGGAACTGCGCGAACTGATGGCCGATCGCCCGACCGACGGGCAGGACATCTGGCAATCCGGCGTGCTCGTCGAGCGTCCCGACTTCCTCGGTCGGGAGATGCAGCCGATGTGGGGGACGTATCAGGGAGGCCAGTCGTTCCGCACCAACGAGTTCGGGATGCGTGACGGTGCGTATGCCCGCGTGAAGCCGTCGAAGACGTTCCGGATCCGCCCTGCTCGGGCAGTCGTACGTGGCCGGGGACGGCGTGAGCGACGGCGAGACCTTTCAAGAGCAGCTCGTCGAGGACAGCCTTAACGCATTGCAGCGCCCGGCGCGCCGAAGGCCGAGTTCCTCAACTTCGGCGTCGGGTCGTTCAGCGCCGCGCAACAGTTGCTGCTGCTCGACGACCGCGTCCTCGTTCTCCCCGGACGTCGTGATCCGCGTCGCGCTGCCCTGGCGATGCCGAACGGCTCTCGATCCACACGGTCACGCAGGTGCGGCGCGGGTGCAGCCGCCCTGGCCGGCGTTCGCCGCGATGCTGGCCGGCGCGCAAGTCACCAGTGACCTGCGTGAGACCGAGGCCCTGAGCCGGATGGTCGCCATCCAGGACAGCCTGCTCCGGGCTCGTCGAGGCCGAGTTCGTCCGGGAGGTGCGGGCGGCGGGCGCGATCCCGGTCTGGATCTATCTCGACCTGCCCGAGCGCCAGCCGGACCCGGCGCACGTCGCGGCGATGGCGACGCGCGCCCGGAACGCCGGCTTCCATGTCCTCGACTGGTCCGACGTGTACGAGGGGCACGACATGGCGACCCTCCGCTCGTCGAAGTGGGACTTCCACCCGAACAAGGCCGGTCATCGACTGATCGGCGACCGTTTCCACCGCGACCTCGTCGCGGACACCGCGCTCGGCCTGCCGCGCGCCTTCCTGGAGCCACCGCGATGACCCTGAACGCCGACGCCGTCCGTGAGCATGTCCGGACCTACATCCTGAAGGAGTTCCTCCCGGGCGTCGCCGCCTCGGAGCTGACCGACGACACGCCGCTCATCAGCGGCGGCATCCTCGACTCGCTCGCGACCGTGAAGCTCGTGGCCGTGCTCGAGGAGCACTACGGGATCGAGATCCATGCGCACGAGGCGAGCGTCACGCACCTGAACACGGTGCAGGACATCGCCGCGCTGATCCTCGAGAAGAAGTCCTGAGGCGGATCTTGGCGATCGGCCGAGTGCGCGCGTGACGCCGGCGCTGACAGTCGCGCCCTTCGCGGGCGAGGCGGCCGAATGGGACGCGTTCGTCCGGTCACAAGCCGGGTGGACGCACTTCCACCTCTATGGGTGGCGTCGGGTGATCGAGACGGTCTTCGGGCACGAGTGCGTCTTCCTGGCGGCGCGCGACGCCGGTGGGCGGCTCGCCGGCGTCCTCCCGCTCGTGCGGGTGCGGTCGGCACTCTTCGGCCACTTCCTCGTCTCGATGCCGTTCGTGAGCTACGGCGGTCCGCTGGGCGGTGCGTCGGCCGAGCGGGCGCTGATGGACGACGCGGAGTCCCGCGCCAGCGGGACCCACGTGAAGCTCCTGCAGATCCGGGCGCGGCGCGCCCTCGAGACGGCGCTGCCGGTGGGGCACCAGAAGCTCACCGTCGTGATCGACATCCCGGAGGGCGGCCCCGACGCGCTCTTCAAGCAGCTCGGCAACAAGATGCGCACCAAGATCCGCAAGCCGCAGAAGGAGGGGGTCGAGGTGCGCTGGGGCCGGGATCAACTGGAGCCGTTCCATCGGATCCTCGCGCGGAACATGCGCGACCTCGGCACGCCCGTGCAATCACAGCGGTTCTACGAGGTGATCGCCGACACCTTCCCGGACAGCACTTGGTTCGCCTGCGGCTACCTGAACGGCGAGCCGGTCTCCGGCGGTTGCGGATTCATCTGGGACCGGGAGATGGAGATCACCTGGTCGAGCTCGCTCCGCCTCGCGAGCGGGATCCGGCCGGGGTACTTCCTGCACTGGTGCTTCCTCGAGCGCGCGGCGCAGGAGGGGTGCACGATCGCCAACTTCGGCCGCAGCACGCCGAACAGCGGCACGCACGAGTACAAGCAGCAGTGGGGCGGACGTGACGAGCCGCTCTGGTGGTACTATCGCTCGGCGGACGGGAAGGTGTCGACGCCCAATCCGGACGACGGGGCGTACTCCATGGGACCGCGCGTGTGGAAGAAGCTCCCGGTGCCGGTGGCGACGTGGCTGGGGCCGAAGCTGGTGCGCGGGATCCCCTGATCGCCGAACGCACCGGGCCGCACGTCGCATCAGTCGCCGCGGTACCGTCGCTCGTATTCGTCCGTCATCGCCGTGATGCTGAAACGCCGTTGCGCTTCGGCGCGCGCGTGCGCGCCAAGGCGTTCGCGCAGCGGGCGGTCGCCGAGGAGCCTGACGACCGCGTGCGCGAGCGCCGGTGCATCCCCGCCGGGCACGAGCAGTCCGTGCTCGCCGTCCGATATCGCCTCGGGGATCCCTGAGGCCGTCGTCGCGACGACCGGATTGGAGGCGAACATCGCCTCCAGGACGGCCAAGGGTAGCCCCTCCCAGAGCGATGGCATCGTGAAGACGTCCGCCGCAGCCTGCAGGTCGGGCACGTCCCCGCGATTCCCGAGCAGAACGGCCCGGTCCGCAAGCCCGTGCTCGGCGATGTACGACTCGAGTGCCGGCCGCTCGACCCCCTCGCCCGCGATGGCGACCTTCCAACGCGGCAGACCCGCGGTCCGGCTCACGATCGTCATGGCCTCGAGCAGGATCCGGTGCCCTTTTCGCTGCATCAGGCTCCCGACGGCGAGCACGAGCAGGTCGTCCTCGTCGAGCCCAAGTTCCCGACGGACCGACCGGCCGTCGCCCGGCCGATCCGGGATGCCGTTGCGGATGATCTCGATCTCGTCCTCGCGCACACCCAGCGCCTGGACCAGATGGGTCCGGGTGTCCCCCGAGACCGCGACGGTGTGCGCCGAGTGGCGGATGGCCCAGCGGAGGGCGACGCGGCGCTGGAACTTCTGGGTCATCTGTTGATTGCCGTGCATCGTGAGCACGTGCGGCACGCCGGCAAGCCGGGCTCCCGCCGCGCCGTAGACGCTGGCCACGAACTCGTGGTCGTGCAGCACGTCGATCCGGTGCGCGCGCAGGATCTCGGCGAAGTGCTCCGCGCACCCCCAGTCGATCGGACTGCGGAGCCGGTAGCCCTCGAAGTGGATCCCCGCCTTGAGGAAGGTCTGCTTCAGCCACCCATCCCGGTCGTCCGGGCCGATGGCGATGATGCTGTGGCCGCGGCGCCGCAGTTCCTCGGAGAGCTGGAAGACGACCATCTCCGCGCCGCCGAGCCCAAGGGTCTCGATACCCATCGCGATGCGGAGCGGGCCAGCGGAGAGGGCCGGGCGGCGCGGCCCGGCGTGACCAAGGAGCAGCGTGCGGACCGCGGAGGACAGGGCCATCGCAGGAGCGGGAAAGGGAGTGTGGGTCGCGACTCCGGGATCCGGTCCGGGCGCGAATCCTGCACGGGCATGACCCGTGCCAGCAGGTCGTCACTCGGCGATGGATGAAGATAGCCGGGCGTTCGCACGCGTGACGGAGTGTCAGGCCCCTCGTCGCCTTGTCGGGGCACCTCTCCCGAGTACCTTGTCTCCACCCTCCCCGCCTGACGCCGGAGCCGCTGATCCACTCGCCTGTCGCCGCCCCGCTGGCATCCGCCGCGCCCTCCCCCGCGGCGTCGCCCACCCGCCGCCGCCTCGCGGCTGCGGGCACTGGCGCGCAGGTGTACCTGCTCTATCTGGCCTGGTTCAACCTGCTGTTCGACTTCCATTTCTTCCTCGCCTCCAAGGCCGGGGCGGGCATGGGGCGGCTCGGCACGCTGATCAATCTGCCGATCATGATCATCGCGGCGATCAACCTCCCGTCGCTGGCGGGTGGCAAGAAGGCCTGGATGCTCTGCATGCCGATGCTGGTGCTCCTGCTGGTCGGGGTCATCAACGTGCCGACCGCCGAGAACTTCACGTACGCGAAGGACGCGCTGAAGATCCTGCTGCTGTTCTACACGATCGTGGTCGCGAGCGCCGCGCTCATCAAGACACCGCGGCAGGCCCTGCCGCTCGTCTTCATCTTCCTCCTCCGATTCGGCTGGTTCGAGATGTTCGCCAAGGGCTCGGGTCTCGTGCCCTGGCACCCGACGCTCTCGAACTACGACGGCTACGGAGGGCTGATGGTCGGCGCGGCGGGCGCGTGCTCCTGGGCCGCGCTCGGCGCGACGACGAAGCGCGACAAGATGTTGTTGTACCTCATGGCGGTGCTGGGAGTCCTCGGCGTCGTCGCGTCCGCGGCCCGCGGCGCGTTCCTCGCCCTGGTGGTGGTCGGCGGCATCATCTGGCTGCGGTCGCCACGCAAGGTGGTCACCGCGCTCGTCATGGTCGCCGGCGTCATCGTCGTGTTCGCGGGCGCGTCCCTGCTCTTCGAGGAGAACTTCTTCTGGGAGGAGATGAAGTCCGCGTTCGAGGAAGGCAATGACGAGGGGACCGGCAAGCAACGGTGGTCACTCTGGGTCGCGGCATTCCGCGTCTGGCAGGAGCATCCGGTCTTCGGCGTCGGCCCGTCCAACGTCGGGGCATTCGCCGCGGGCTACTTCGCGTGGGGCGAGATCGAGATGTTCGAGAACCCGGCGATGTTCTACGGGTTCAACCTGCACAACGCCTATATGCAGATCCTGTCGGAGTACGGCGCCGTCGGCATGATCGCGTTCCTCTGGCTCCACTTCGACTTCTTCAAGCGCAATCGCGAGCTGCGGGAGCCGGAGGCGATCGCCGCATGGGACGCGGGGGGAGGGCGACGCGCCTTCGACCTGCGTTACCTGTCGATGTCCCTCGAAGCGATGATCATCGCGCTCATGCTGGCCAACATCCTCTACGCGTCACTCCTCGAGTCCTGGCTCTGGATGACATTCGGGTTGAACCGGGTGCTCTGGAGCGTGACGCGGGGCGTGAGCGGTCCCGCGCGTGCCCCTGCGTCGGCGCGAGCCACGCGCGGGCGACCATCGGGGCGTCCACGCACCCTGCGATGAGGGCGCGGTCGGCCCCGGCGGCGGTCAGGACGTCAGATCACGACGGCTCGGATTGACCGTGTCGAGGAACCGTCGACGCCACCGAGCATACCGGGTCGGGCCGAGTGTCGCGCGCATCGAGCGGAGGAACATCTCCTTGGGATGGTTCTGCGCGGCCATCCATCGGTCGCCAAGCACGTAGCGCCGCGCATCGACCTCGGAGACATCGCCGCGGACGGTGCACCGCTTCACGAACGGACGCCCGACTCGCCCGTCGACGTTGACGCCCCAGCGCGTCCCGACGTGCACGGTGTAGCCCGCCGCGGCGAGTTCGCCGCGCAGGGTCAGGCGTGGCGCGTCACCACCGGGGAACGCGATCTCCGTCGTGTCCTGTCCCAGCTCGCGATCGATCTCCGCCTTCGAATCCCGGAGCTCCGAGCGCAGCTGGCCGCGGTCGCACTCGGAGAGGAACGGATGCGAATAGGAGTGCGACTGGACCGACATCCCCCAGGCGCGGATCTCCCGCAACTGGTCCCAGCTCATGTAGCCCGGCCGCCCGACCCACCGAGGGACAGCATAGACGGTGGCCGTCATGCCGCGGGCGCGCAGGGCGGGCATGGCGTGGAGATACTGGCTCTCGGTCGCGTCATCGAACGTGATCGCGACACGCCGCTCGCCGACGGACCGGATCGCGACCTCCAGCGAGCAGCCACGATGATCGAGGGCGCGGATCGCGTCCAGCATCCGCTCGAACATCGCCGTCGGGACCGCGAATCGCTCGGCCCCGCCCCCCGCCGCACGCGTCGAGGGGAGGACATCGTGGTAGCAGAGCGCGACGAACCGGTCGGAGGCGTGCATGCGGGGGATCGGTGGCTCAGGGAGATCATGCGGAACGTCAGCCGTGCGCCAATCGTCGTCGCAAGGAACCGGCCAGCGAACGGACCGCTGCCGATCCCGGCACTTCGACGGCTGGACGACAGATGATGCGGGGTCGCAACAGCGCTCGGTTCGGCAGGACGGACCGGGCGCTTCCCTTCGATGCCTGGTGATGCGGGGTCGCCACAGCCCAAGACCTGTGGCCCTGAGGGGGTCGCGCCGTTCCCCCTGCGCCGCTCGCGAGCGTCGGTAGATTGGAGACGGTACGAGACCTGCCAAAGCAGGTTCGGACCCACCAGCGTGGACTTACAGGGAGAGTCGGAGTGAGCAAGGATCCGGATCAGGCGCTACGGGCAGTGTTCGGGGACGTGTTGGCGTGCGATGTCGCGGCCCTGACCGACGATGCCTCGCCCAGCTCGGTCAAGGGATGGGACTCGGTGAATCATATGCAACTCCTGCTCGCGATCGAGGAGGCGTTCGGGGTGCAGTTCCAGCCGGAGGAGTTCGCCAGCCTCACGACGTTCGGCGCGCTCCGGCAACGGCTGTCGGACGGGACCTCGGCGTGAACGCGGTCACGGATGCAAGCGGTGCCACCACGGCTCCGATCGACTTCTCGCGCCCGTTCAGCACGGCCGAGTACCTGCGGTATTCGCGTCAATTGTCGCACCCCTCGTCGGCGATGTTGCGCGTCGCCGTCCTGGGTACCTGCAATCTCGACTTCTGCCGTCCATACCTGATCGTGGAAGGCGCGCGGATCGGTCTCGCGATCCGCCCGGAGTTCGGCGCATTCGGCCAGGTCGAGCAGGTCATCGCCGACCCGGGCTCCTCACTCTATGCGAGCCCGCTCGACGGCCTGCTCGTCGTGATGCGTCCGGAAGACGTCTCGCCCGATGCGATGGCACGCCCATTCGCCGCGGGACGCCCCGGCCTTGCATCGCTGCTCACGGAGCTCCGCCAGCGCATCGTCCGCTCGGTGACCCAGTTCCGGGAACACTCGAGCGCCCCGATCCTCGTCGCGAACTTCGCCGACCCGACGCTCCTGCCCTTCGGACCGTTCGACGCGAACGTTCCGTTCTCGGTCACCCACGCCCTCGCCGAGGCCAACGCGGCGCTCGTCGGCGACCTCGCGGCATTCCCGAACGTCGCCATCTTCGACCTCGCCGGCCTCGTCCGCCGTGTCGGGACCGCGAACTGGAGCGATCCGCGGCTCTGGGCGCTCGCGCGCGTCCCGGTCGCCGCGGCGCACCAGCCGGCGCTCGCCGCGCAGGTCGTGCGGAGTCTCCGGGCGCTCCGGGTGCCTCCTGCCAAGTGCCTCGTCCTCGATCTGGACAATACGCTCTGGGGCGGGGTGATCGGTGACGATGGGATGACCGGGATCCAGCTCGGCGAGGATTATCCGGGCAACGTTTTCAAGGAGTTCCAGCGTCGCATCCTGGCCCTCCTCGATCGCGGGATCCTGCTCGCCGTGGTGAGCAAGAACGATGCGCCGGTCGCCGAGGAGGTGTTCCTCCGGCATCCGGACATGCTGATCAAGTGGTCCGACATCGCCGCGTCGCGGATCGACTGGTCTCCGAAGAGCCAGCACCTCCGCGCGATCGCACGGGAGCTGAACATCGGCGCGGATGCGCTCGTCTTCTTCGACGACAATCCGGTGGAGCGCGCCGAGGTGCGCCTGAACGCGCCGGAAGTGCAGGTGGTGGAGGTACCGACCGACCCGCTCCAGTACGCGAGCGCCCTCGACCGCATCCCGTGGTTCGACCAGACGTCGCTCTCGGACGAGGACCGCAAGCGCACGGCACTCTATCGCGACCAGAAGGCGCGGACCGAGGGTGCGGAGCAGTTCGGGAACATCGACGATTTCCTCGCGAGTCTCGAGATGACGGCCGAGGTCGGTCGGTGGTCGGACACGACCGCGGCGCGCATCGCGCAGCTCATCGGCAAGACGAACCAGTTCAACTTGACCACGCGGCGGCACACGGCAGCGGATCTCGAACGCATCGCCGCCGACCCCCGCAGCTGCATCGCCTGGATCCGCGTCGCCGATCGGTTCGGCGACCAGGGGCTCGTCGGCGTCGGCATCATCCGCGCCGAAGGCGAGTCCGCGAGGCTCGACTCGCTGCTCATGAGCTGTCGCGTCATGAACCGCCGGGTCGAGCACGCGCTGTTCGCCTACCTCGCCGAGCAGGCGCGACGCCTCGGGTGCCGACACATCGCCGGGGAGTACCTCCCCACGGCGAAGAACGGGATGGTCGCGCAGTTGCTGCCGTCGCTCGGATTCTCCCCCACCGCGGATGAGCCGGTGCAGTACGCGCTGCGATTGGACGAGCGGACGCTTCCATGGCCCGACGTGCTGCGTCGCGTGGATGCGGACACCGGGACGTCATGAGGGTCCGACGATTCGAGGAAGGCGACCGCGCCCGGATCGAGCGTTTCAACGCGCGGCTGCGGGCCGGTGGCGCGGCGTGGGAGGTCTATCCGGAGGGACCCACCGACTCGTCCTCGGAGGAGCCGGTGCGTTCCCGGCTCTTCGTCGCGGAGGTGGATGACGAGGTCCGCGGTGCGGTGTGGCTGCGCGAGCACGAGTTCTGGATCGATGGCCGGGTCGTCCGCGCCGGCTGGGCCAAGTACCCGGTCTCCGAGAGCCTCGTGGACGCCCGCCACGGCGGGGTCGCAGGCGCCTTGATCATCAAGCTCATGCGTGAGCAACCGCTGCTGATGTCGCTCGGGATGGGTGGCCACGGCGGGGCGTTCGCGAGACTGCTGTCCTCGATGCGCTGGGCGACGGACGACGTGCCGTTCTTCGTCTCGATCGTGCGCCCGGCGCGCGTGCTGCGCCATCTGAAGCACCTGCGTCGCACGCGCGCGCGTCGGGTCGCGCTCGACCTGCTCGCCTACTCCGGTCTCGGGTGGGCAGGATGGACGGCGCTCTCCGGCATCCGGTCCCTCGCGACGGACCGGCGTCCCGCGCCGCTCGAGATCGACGTCGTGCCAGGCTTCGGCTCGTGGGCGGATGATCTCTGGCAAGACCTGCGGGGAGCGTACGGATTCACCGCGCGACGAGATGTCGCGATGCTCGACGCGGTGTACCCGGCGAGCATGCCGGTCGAGCGCCTGCGCCTGCGGCGGAGCGGACGCGACATCGGGTGGGCCACTGTCCTCCGGCGGGACCTGTCCGAGGTCCGCGAGACGCCGTTCGGACCGCTCCGCATCGGGATGCTGGCGGACACCTTCGCGCGGCCGGAGGACGCACTCGCGGTGACGACCGCCGCGACGGCGTACCTGCGATCACACGACCTCGACCTCCTCATCAGCAATCAGCGTCACAGCGCCTGGGTGGCGGCCCTCGCCGGCGACGGCTTCCTCCGCGCACCGACGCAGTTCGCCTTCTATCGCTCGCCCGCGATGGCCAAGCTCCTCGCCGCGGCGGCCACGCCACTCGACCTTCACGTGAACCGGGGCGATTGCGACGGCCCCGTGTTCGCCTAATCCGCAAGGGAGCGATCCGTGAGTGCAGCTCGGTCCACCCGGCCGATCATCGTGTTCGGCGACGACTGGGGCCGGAACGTGTCGACGATGCAGCATCTCTTCCGGCATCTCGCACGACGCCACCCGATCATCTGGGTGAACGCCATCGGCCACCGTCCGCCGTCGATCAGCATCGCCGATGCGAAGCGGATCGCGAACAAGATCCGGAGCATCACGGCGGGCGCCCGACGCGGGCCGGCGCCGGTCAACGCGCTCGACGGGATCGGCGAACCCCCGCTCGAGATCGTCCATCCGCGGGTGCTCCCGTGGCATCAGTACGGGTGGAACCGGGCGGTGAACCGGCGTTCGCTCGTGGGGGCGATCCGCGGGGCGCTCGCGCGTCACGGCCTGACCGAGCGCCCGATCCTCGTCACGGGGACGCCGCCCTCCGTCT